>CP145871.1:508147-509826 GCA_041941785.1 Candidatus Dasytiphilus stammeri
AGTCCTCATTTGGATGTGCACTGAACGGAATGCTCATTAATTTTAAGGAGGTGATCCAACCACAGGTTCCCCTACGGTTACCTTGTTACGACTTCACCCCAGTTATGAATCACAAAGTGGTAAGCGCCCTCCTCCTACTGGAGGTTAAACTACTTACTTCTTTTACAACCCACTCCCATGGTGTGACGGGCGGTGTGTACAAGGCCCGAGAACGTATTCACCGTGGCATGCTGATCCACGATTACTAGCGATTCCGACTTCGTGGAGTCGGGTTGCAGACTCCAGTCCGAACTACGACTCATTTTGTGAGATCTGCTTACTCTTACGAGGTTGCTTCCCTTTGTATGCGCCATTGTAGCACGTGTGTAGCCCTGGTTGTAAGGGCCATGATGACTTGACGTCATCCCTACCTTCCTCCAGTTTATCACCGGCAGTCTCCTCTGAGTTCCCGCCTTTCTGCGCTGGCAACAAAGGATAAGGGTTACGCTCGTTGCGGGACTTAACCCAACATTTCACAACACGAGCTGACGACAGCCATGCAGCACCTGTCTCACAGTTCCTCACGGCACTCCCATATTTCTACAGGATTCTGTGGATGTCAAAACCAGGTAAGGTTCTTCGTGTAGCATCGAATTAAACCACATGCTCCACCGCTTGTGCGGGCCCCCGTCAATTCATTTGAGTTTTAACCTTGCGGTCGTACTCCCCAGGCGGTCGATTTAACACGTTAGCTCCGGAAGCCATAGTTTTTCCTACAACCTCCAAATCGACATCGTTTACAGCATGGACTACCAGGGTATCTAATCCTGTTTGCTCCCCACGCTTTCGCACCTCAGCGTCAGTATTCATCTAGGAGGTCGCCTTCGCCACTGGTATTCTTTCGGATCTCTACGCATTTCACCGCTACACCCGAAATTCTACCTCCCTCTATGAGACTCTAGTAAGACAGTTTCAAATGCCATTCCTAGGTTAAGCCCAGGGCTTTCACATCTGACTTAACTTACCGCCTACGTGCTCTTTACGCCCAGTAATTCCGATTAACGCTCGCACCCTCCGTATTACCGCGGCTGCTGGCACGGAGTTAGCCGGTGCTTCTTCTGTAGATAACGTCAAAACGCAGCTTTATTAAAGCCACTTTCTTCCTGTCTACTGAAAGTACTTTACAACCCTAAGGCCTTCTTCATACACGCGGCATAGCTGCATCAGGGTTTCCCCCATTGTGCAATATTCCCCACTGCTGCCTCCCGTAGGAGTCTGGACCGTGTCTCAGTTCCAGTGTGGCTGGTCATCCTCTCAGACCAGCTAGAGATCGTAGCTTTGGTGAGCCTTTACCTCACCAACAGGCTAATCTCCTCTGAGTTCATCCGATGGTGTGAGGCCTTTATGGTCCCCCACTTTTCTCTCTCGAGGATATGCGGTATTAGCCATCGTTTCCAATAGTTATCCCCCTCCATCGGGTAGATCCCCAGATATTACTCACCCGTTCGCCACTCGCCGTCCGAAAATTATTAATTTTCTCCGTTGCCGTTCGACTTGCATGTGTTAGGCTTGCCGCCAGCGTTCAATCTGAGCCATGATCAAACTCTTCAATTCAATTTTATTACCCCATAAAATTTTTTATACTTAGTGAGGTAAGCACTCCAATCTATTAATTCTATTAAAACTTTTAACAGAACTTA